>NZ_LR733301.1:0-5549 GCF_902506055.1 Alteromonas sp. 38 | reverse complement strand
ATATGAATCGTCGTTGTGTGACACTCTTAATGAGTGCCCACACAGATTGTCTTGTCTAAATTGTTAAAGAACGTGGCTACTTAACGTAACCTCACCGTAAGCCGTTGCTTTTTGGTGACTCACTCTGCTTGAGCGGGAGGCGTATAATACGCTTCTTGTTTTCAGTGTCAACGTTTTTCGTAAATTTCTTTTCGAACCGTTGTTAACTCCGTAGAGCTAATGAAAACCGCTTCTCGTTATTGTTGCCAACTCCTTGAAGCGAGGCGCGCATTCTACGCGAATCAGCTTTTGGATCAACACTTTTCTTAAAATAATTTTATAAAGTTTTTCAAACTAGCTATTAGCCTTCTTTTACACCGGTTTAAGGCTGATTACGCTTTCTTACTGTATTGCTAATCACTCGTATATTGTTAGCAGCGTACTACTCACTTCTCTATATCGTCATAAACCGTCATAGCTCAAAATCAATTGCATAGACTTGGTTCACCTTATGTATTCTATTTACCCACAAGTAATCGCTAAGACAGCCACTGTACTTACTGTGTTTATATTTAACTTCATCTAGGATTTGGCGGGTGACTTAATAGAGATAAATTATCATCTAGAGTACGAGCGGAAGATTGTCTGACTAAGAGGGTATGAGTACTTAAAGCCTGTTACTCCCTCTTCTCATTACAGTAACTTTTACTTTGAATTAACCAACTTCTCTAATAATGCTTCTATCCGCTGTGTACTTTGCAGTAGTAAGGCGAAGTCGTCGTTAGTATTTGTCTCGACTTCTGCCGTATATCTATTTCCCTGAACAGCCTTATCTTTTTGGCTCAAAATGGTTTCTCTAAAATTGATAGCATCTTCAATTCCTATAAGCGAAACAAGTGCGCCCTGAGCTGATTGTCCTGCAGTCTCAAAAGACAACCTGTATAAATTAAACATGCGCATTAACGGGCCTTGGGTCATAGCTACATCTGTTATCTTCTCAAGTGGAATTGTTTTCTCTTCCTTGTTGAAAATACCTTTTTTTACTATAAGTTTTCGTTCGGTGATGATTGCGGACATTGCAGCAATCATTTTACTGCTGATTAGATAAAATATCGGAATGGATATAACAAGTAATGGAATACCAATGACTATAAGCGTTGAGAATAACAACAAGCTTACCAACCAATAGGTTTTGACCGACGGATTGAAGGTTGCTTCTAATACAATTTTCTCAGACATCCTTTTCTCTCTTCTTATCACTATATAGCTCTAATGTGTGGCTTTTAACATAACGATATTGTTAGATATTGTCTTTATCGAAGTGAAACAAGATATTACCGGTTTAATGTTTAACCTCAGACGTCATCTGTTCATAACATGACTCATTTGCGCTTACCTTAGTAGATTTACGTTACATAAGTAGCTTTACATCAATTCAACCGAGTGTAGCAAAATTCTATTTCTCACTAGGCTTTCATAGGCAATTTCTGTGGAATGATTTTGGAATCGCTTGGTGTTCATACTGTTTACCTAAATAGACTTTAATTTGTTATTCTGAATCATAGGGCTCAATGGGACCTGGTAGTCCCATATGTGTCAATTGCGGCCATTACGCACTTGTAATAGTCTCTTCGGCTTAAAATCCAAGGCGGACATTCAGGGATTAATTATTTATCCGCATAAATCAGCGTTTCTGAATCAGCAGATTTGCTGCGTGAGTTACCATCCTACCCACTTTATTATCAACAAAATCTAAGAAGTTTTCACTGATTACCTTCATTATCAAAGCTAATTTCCTCTGTTAATCTTTCTTCCGTCGTTAACTTATCGACTCGATATAAAATTTTTATTAAGTCGGAAGAAATAGTGCTTCCACTAAATTGGAGAAAATCATGTTTACGAATTTTGGATGGATTGTTGAAGCAAAGCTTAAAGAGGGTGAGCTAGAAAACTTTAAAGCAGTAATGAATTCGCAAGTGAACCGTGCTTTGAATGAAAAAGGTACGCTCAACTATCAATATTACTTGTCAGACGCCGGCGATATTTTAGTTTACGAGCGTTTTGCTGATGCCGATGCATCACATGAGCATATCGAAAACTGGGATGCTCATGCAGAACGCTGGATTTCAGCGGCGGATCCAACACGCATGCTTCATCTTGGTGACTTGCCAGATGATGTTCGTGAACGTCATGCTTCGCTAGCACCTACTTGGTTAAAGCCTCTGGCTGGTTTTGCAAGAGAAGAGTATGAAGGCAGCCTAATTAAAAATGGAAACGATACTAGCTTCGAAAATTTTGGTTGGATTGTGGAGGCAAAACTGAATCAAGGCCAGTTCGAAGCATTTAAAGAAGTAATGAATTCTCAAGTTGCACGAGCCAAAACAGAAGAAGGCACACTAAACTATCAATATTACCTATCTGACGAGGGTGACATACTAGTTTACGAGCGTTTTCGAGATTTAGAAGCTTCTTTTATTCATATCGAAAACTGGAATGATCATGCCGAACGATGGATTGCAGCAGCAACACCCACCCGTATGGTACACCTAGGTGACTTACCACAAGAGTTACGTGAGATGCACGCTTCACTTTCACCTCTACTACTGAAACCGCTTGGTGGTTTTGCAAAATAGTCAATCTTATGAGTAAGCCGATAAGAGCAATCTAATCGTTATCGGTTGTGTTTAGCACATATGTTAACAATTTAAAGGTACGCCATGAAAACTCTAAACAAATATACAAATTTATTAAGTGTAATGCTTACTATTGTTGCGCTGTCAGCATGCTCTCAAACAGTATTAGCCCAGCAACAATACTCGCTGCAAGATTTACCTGCACAATTTAACTCTCCAGCAAGCTTTTCACTTGATTCAGATAACAATATTTTGTTCACATCACCTAACCTACATAACCAGACGCTTGTAGAGCAAGGTGTCTTAACTAAAGCGGCAGCTCCAACGATTGGGCTTATTGATAACAAAAATCAAGTGTCTGTGTGGTACAAATTTAAACAACAGGATTTAGAGCCAAACAGCGGTGTTGTCACTCCCATGGGGATTGCTAAAGGTCCAGATAGAAACATCTATATTGCCGACATGCAATTATGGTTTGGCGGTGAGTCTCGTTTGCTTCGAGTGAATGTTATAGATGGTAAAGCCATTGATGTCGACGTTGTTGCAAAAGGGTTCTCATTTCCTAACGCAGTAGCGTGGAGGGGCAATGATGTGTTTATCTCTGATACGGTACTTTCAACTGAGAAAGGAATATCAACGACAAGTGGTGTGTATAAATTAAGGTTAGATGAACTTAGGGCTGAAAATCCATTACAGATTTCTAAATACCAGAGCAAAAACAACCACGACTCTCACCTATTTGAGATCTTTGAATCAGACGGTAGCCTTCGCTTTGGTGCAAATGGCTTGGCGGTTGACGGGCAGGGCAACCTTTATACCGGTATCATGGAAGACGGTACCATCTACAAAAGCACTTTCAATGAAGATAGCTCTAAGCTTGAAACCACACTGTTTAATAAAGGTTTGATCGCAAGTGATGGCATCCAGTGGGATGCACCTTCTAATGCACTTTACATTACCGATTTATTTGATAATGCCGTTTACCGTATTGATATGAATGGCCAAGCTACATTGCTTGCCAAAAACGGAAATACCGACGGCAGTAATAACATGTTAGATGCGCCTGGAGAAGTTATTGTACGTGGTGGTATTGCCTATGTAACTAATTTTGACGCTGCATTTGGTACGCCAACTATGATTAATACTAAACCAGATACACCTTTTACAATATCAATAGTGCCTATTAAATAATCATCCCTACCGCGGTCATATTAATAAAAGGCCAAATAAATTTGGCCGTTATATTGGAAAACTACTTCCCTGCACCCTATCCCAGTATGGTGGGCTTCCATAACGCTCAGAAAAGTAATCTATAAACGCACGAACTTTAGGGGCAACCAATTTCGAAGAAGGGTAAACAGCCCATATAGAGGCATCAGCCTCTAATGGGTAGTCTTCAAGAATTTTGACTAAGGTCCCAGCTCGTAAATGCTCATAAGCAATCCATGTAGAGCACATTACAATCCCCATCCCGTTCACGCATGCATCGCAAACTGCTTTGCCGTTGTCTGTGGTAAAAGCCCCTCTTGTCTTAATATTTAATAGGCCCTTTGAGGTTCTAAACAGCCAATTGTCATTACCAATTAGGTTAATACAATTATGCTTTGGCAGTGCTTCAGGGGTTGCTGGCCTACCATGCTTTTCAAGGTACTCTGGTGAGGCACAGATAATTCTATTGTCTATAGCGAGTTTCCTGGCTATCAATGCAGAATCTTTAAGCTCAGCATTTCGGATTGCAATATCAAATCCCCCCTCAACAATGTCGACTATTGTATCGCTGAGACGAAGCTCTACAGATAAATCAGGAAAAATTCCCATAAATTCATTTAATGCTGGTATTAAATGTATATGACTAAAAGAAACCGGTGCTGTTATTCGCAATTTTCCACTGGGCTTAGCTCCCCCTCTCACCGACGATACAGCTATATCCGCCGACACAAGAACATCCCTAGCCTTTGGAAGAAATTCCTCCCCTTCATCGGTAAGCGATACTTTTCGAGTTGTACGATGTATTAGCCGAACACCCAGACTTTCCTCTAACTTACTAAGATGAGCGCTAGCCACAGCCGATGACAAGCCAAATTCAGCCCCGGCTTTAGATATATTTTGAGTGGCAGCTACCCGAGTAAATAGTTTTACATAGTCTAGATTTATCATTATTAGGGACAGAGTTAGGATTGAAGCATAAAAGTAGTATTACTTTACCGTATCACTATAAAAATACATAAGCTAAGTTTACTTTTAGCCTTACTGTCTCTGATAAGATTTGGCGCAGATATGTGTTAAAACTTACTTCCGCTGTTGGCTCGGAATCGATGAGGTGAGCTTAACCAGATTATGTCCGCTTCACGCTCATAGCTTTATGACAGATTAAATCGAAGCTAATCAGCAAAATTACAAACTAAGTTATGCTCTATGAGACTTTAACTATTCCAATAATCGAACTTTATTCTTAAGGTATGTAAGGTAACATCTTCAAGCGTATTCACATCGACTTAAGGGTTGCTCTTCTCTTTCACACTTTTAATTTTAAACGCGTCGAGTATTAGCACTAGTATAGATGTATCGCGTTATCGGTATTCAAGTTGTAGCGCTTAAACTTAAGATATCAAGGCTCACTCCAGTACATATCTAACCGTCTCTTGTTTGTGCTATAGCGAGTACTTTTATTTCTATCATGCATAAAAAAGGGCTATCCGTTAGGCTAGTTATCGTTGTGAAGCAATCGTTGTGAAGCAATCGTTGTGAAGCAATTTCTTCGAATGGGACTTGGCTTGCGGCATGCGCTAATACGTTTCACTTTCAATCACGCATAAAAAAAGGGCTATCCGTTAGGATAGCCCTTTCTTCGAATGGGAGCTTGGCAGTGTGCTACTCTCACATGGGGAAACCCCACACTACCATCGCCGCTAATACGTTTCACTTCTGAGTTCGGAA